>NZ_CP177351.1:0-35000 GCF_046840415.1 Rhizobium sp. SYY.PMSO | reverse complement strand
ACGGATTTTCTAAAATCGGCCATCCAGCAATGAACCATCGATGCCAGTTCGCACGTATCCCGCCATCGAACCCTGACAAATGTTGCCCGCAACCTGCTCGTCGCCATAGGCCATTGGACGGTCGCAGGCACAATCGGCCGCTTATGATCGACCGGAGCCACGAGACCCGCACCGGCGCCAGCGCGTCCCTTGCCACCAGCTAGGCCCGACCATCAGGGCCAGAGCCGCTCCTTCAGCCAGCCGGCCCTTTCCCGCCGATATCGCAAGCGATGGTGGCGGCGCTCGCTATCTCCCTGCCAGAACTCGACCTCATGCGGCATGACGATGAAAAGCGCCCAGCCTGCGGCAACAAGATCGGGCTCTTCCCGTAACCGCCTGTTCTGCAGGGCCAATGCATCCTCCAGGTCCTGCGGCGAGCCCAGGACCTCGCTCTGCCGTCCCGTCAACGCGACCGCCCTGGCGCCCGGCGCACGCTCACGAAAGTCGGCATAGCGCTCGTGGGCCTCGGCCTGAAGCGCCATTCCCCGCAAACGCACCTGCCGCCCGAGCTGCGGCCAGTAGAAGGTCAGCGCAACGGAGGGATTGGCCGCAATCTGCCGACCCTTCGGCCCGCCGCCCGTCGTCGCGAAGTGCCAGCCGCGCCGGTCGAGGTTCTTCAGGATGAGAACGCGGGCATCCGGCACGCCATTCTCATCGATCGTCGACAGCACCATGGCGTGCGGCTCCTTGATCCCGGCCTCGATGGCATCGCGCAGCCAGACGGAAAACAGGTCGCGCGGCTCGCCGGGCGTGAGATCCGCCTCGAACGATGGGAACGGCCCGGCCAGGGATTTCAACGCGCGCAGCTCTTCTCTCATACCATCTCTCCTCACGGCCGGGCGATGACGAGCCGTAGCGAGCCCTCGAAGAAAGGCTGCGTGCGAAGGGCGCCATAGCGGCGATCCCAGGATCCGTCGGCCAGATCGCGGCCGAGCTCGGCGACGAACCGCTCGCCGACGGACGCATCGACGAAGCTCCATGCCGAGTTGGCGAGCCGCGCGCCGGGATCGAGCATGCGTTCGGGCCTGCCATAATAGGCCTCGCCGAAGCCGTCGACGCAATTCAGCGGGATCGGCACGGCCTTGATTTCCACATTGCCGCCAAGAGCCGCCGCGATCGTATCCATGGCGGGATAGCGCCTCGCCTCGACGGCGATCATCTCCGGTGCGTAAGCGTGCAGCCATGAGCGTTCCAGCAGATCCGGATCGCAGCTCAAGACCAGAACCGGGCCGCGCGCCACACGACGCATCTCGCCAAGCCCCTGCCTGAGATCCGACCATTGGTGCACGGTAAAGGTCGCCATCGCGGCATCGAAACTCTGGTCCGCAAATGGAAGCTGTTCTGCCGTGCCGTCGATTGCGGCCGGAAGATGCGCCGGCCGCTGGGCACGCATCGAGGCGGATGGCTCGACGGCGGTGATCTGCCGATCGACCGGCTCATAGGAGCCCGCCCCCGCGCCGACGTTCAACACCGTCCCGGCATCGCCAAGAGCGGCGCGGATGAATTCGGCAATATGGGGGTCCGGCTGGCGATAGCGGGTGTAGCCCGATCCGATCACACCGTAATTTGCGTCGCCGGCACTGCCGTCCCGATGCCTGTCTTGCATGTCATGCCTCCGTTGCTTCTGGCGGACAAGGCTGCGCCGCACGCGAAAATGCGTCGCATCCCGCGCTGTTGTTCGGTGTTCACACTGTCCCTTCGTTTCGCTGGCAAAAAACACGTTATTTTCTCGAAAGAAAAACGATATGTTCGAACACTCGATGTTCGGAAAACGCACATGGCTAGACGAATTCCCTCCCTGAATGCCCTGCGTGCCTTTGAAGCGGCCGGCCGGCTCGGCCGCATGACGCTTGCCGCAGACGAGCTCAGCGTGACGCATAGCGCCGTCAGCCGCCAGATACAGCATCTGGAAGAGGTGCTTGGCATTCCGCTGTTCGAGGGGCCGAAAAACCGGTTGAGGCTCACCGAAGGCGGCGCGACCCTTCTGTCCGGGCTGACCGCCGCGTTCGACCAGATGGACCTGTCGGTGCGAGCCGTGGCCGATACCGAGGATGGTCAGCTCGACGTATCCTGCCCCGGCACCTTTACGATGCGCTGGCTCATCCCCCGCCTTTACCGATTCCAGGCAAAATATCCGCATATAGAGGTGCGCCTGTCGGCCTCGTCGAAGCCTGTCGATTTCAATCGCGACGGTTTCGACGTGGCGATCCGGGTCGGCACGGCGCCCTGGCCTGCCGGCGCCGATGTCATTTCCCTGTTTCCGGAACAGACGGGCGCTGTGCTCGCTCCCTCGCTCTTTGCCGAATCCACGCCCGAATTCGACGGCCTGCCTCAACTCCACACGCGAACGCGGCTGCGCGCATGGGGCGACTGGCTGGCCCGCTCCGGACGATCGGTCTCAACCGGGCCGCGCGTCGAATACGAACATTTTTACTTCATGCTGGAGGCTGCCAGCGCCGGCCTCGGGGTCTGCGTCGCCCCCTGGCCCTATGTCAGCGACGACATCCGTTTCGGCCGGCTGCTGGCGCCTTACGGCTTTCTGGAAAGCGGCCACGAATATGTGGCGCTGCGCCGCGCGCGCCGCAACCGGAAATCAGCACTCTTCTGCGAATGGCTGCATAACGAAGCTGAAACTTACGCACGCTCCAGCACGCCTCCGAGGAGTTGATACCTCAAGACGCGCATCGAAGCGCGTGTGGCGGCTGGCCACACCGGCAGATCAGCCGATTGGAGAAAAGCCGGCTTCGCTCAGGATCTCCTGTCCGGTCGCCGACAAAAGAAAATCCCGCAAGTGTCTGGTTTCGGCATCCGCGTTCCGGCGAATTGCCATGCCGTATTCGATGGGCGGCTGAAACTCGCCGGGAATATCGACGACACTGAACGCCCGGTCTAAGGCCAGCAGACGTGCGTTCGAATAATAGCTCATCATCAGATCGACCTCACCGTCGGTGATCAGGTAGCCGGCTCCCTTGCCCGCCGGCGCCGGCGGCGAATTGCGGCCACCGACCAGTTGCAGGGATCGGGATTTCATCGCCTCGCCCTTTCCCGGATATCGGGCCTCGATGCGGTCGAAGACCTCGAAGGCATAGTCGCCGCCGGGATCATCGCCCGGCGTGGACGTTCCGATCCGCACGGCCGGATCGGATAGAACCGCGAGAAAATTCTCCGTCGTCAGGCCAAGACCGGCGCGCGCGAGCACGCAGAGCCGGTTGCGGGCAAAGCATACGGCATCTTCCGCAAGCCCGAGCGACGCGAGACGCCGCGGATGCGCCATATTGGCGGACGCGAAGAGATCGAAGCCGGTGCCTTCCTCGATCGCTTCTCGCAGAAGTCCGGCAGGCCCGAGCGTCAGCGAAATGCCAATGCCATATTCATGGCCAAAAGCCCCGATGAGCGCCGGAAAGGCATGGCGCAGACTACCGGCCGACAAGACTCGAACTGCATTGTTCACGAGCGATTTCCTTTTCGGTCTCTTTGCCGGAACAGCGGCACGAACGCGGTCTCCATGCGTTCGCCACTGCCGAGTGTCGCCGAGCGCACAGGCAGACCATAGAGCGCTTCGAGATTCCCTTCCGTCATCACGTCGTCGGCAGCGCCAAAGACAGTTCTTGCCTGGTCGAGCATGAGCAGCACCTTGTCGGCGACGGCGACCGCATGGTTCGGCTGATGCGTGGTGAAGGCGATCGCCAGTCCCTGTCGATCGGCGAGGGTTGCAAGCAGCGACAGCACGATATCCTGATTTCTGAGATCCAGCGCGGAGGCCGGCTCATCGAGCAGCAGCACGGCATTCTCGCCTGCCAGCGCCCGCGCAATCAGCACCAGCTGACGCTCGCCGCCGGACAGCGATTCGATATTGCGCTGCGCGTAGTCGGCCATGCCGGTGAGACCAAGCGCCTCCATCGACTTCTCGACATCGATCTTGCGCGGCGACCGGAAGAGCCCGACGTGGCGGGCGCGGCCCATGAGCACCACGTCGAGCACCGAATAGGGAAAGGAACCGGAAAACTCCTGCGGCACGAAGCCGGTACGCGGGTTCAACTTCATCGTGCCGGCAGTCGGCTTCAGGAGCCCTGCCAGCACGCGCAGCAAGGTCGATTTTCCGCGCCCGTTCGGCCCGAGGATGGCGGTGATCTCACCAGCGCTCAGGTCGAAATCGAGCCCACGGAATTGCCAGCGCTTGCCGTCATAGGATTGGCTGGCGTTTTCTATCTGCAGCCTGACCGGATCAAGGGCCACGAGCGCCTCGCTGGGTCTGTCTCAAGACCAGGGCGAAGACCGGCGTACCGATCAGCGCCGTCAGAATGCCGAGCGGGATTTCGGAACCGGTCGCGGTCCGGGCGATGGTGTCGATGACCAGTAGATAGAGGGCGCCGATCAGCAGGGAGGCCGGCATCATCACCCGATGATCCGGGCCGACGAGCATGCGCGCCATATGCGGAACGACGAGGCCGACCCATCCGACGATGCCGCTAACGGCAACCTGGGCCGCGACGATGCAGGAGACCAGCACCAGGATCAACCAGCGCAGCGGCTCGACATTGATGCCGAGAGCGCGGGCATCCTCGTCGCCGATCGACAGGAGGTTGATGCGCCAGCGCAGGCCAAGCAGCAGCAGGCTGCCGATGACGACGGGACCGGCGATCAGCCAGAGCTTCTCCCAATTGGCGGTCGCAAAGCTGCCGAGCAGCCAGAACACCATGGCCGGCAGCTTGTCCTCGGTATCGGCGAGATATTGCACGAGGCTCACCAGCGCCCCGAAGAAACCGCTCACCACGACGCCAGCAAGGACCAGCGCAAGGATATTGCGGCGGGCAACGATACCGTTCAGCGCGTAGACGATGACGAGCGCGGAAAGCCCGAATGCGAAGGCCGCGCCAAGCAGACCATAGCGCGAGAAACTCAAGAGGATGGCGAGCGTGCCGCCGAAAGCCGCTCCCGAGGAAACGCCCATCACCTGCGGCCCCACGAGCGGATTGCGGAACACGCCTTGCAGCGTGGCGCCCGACAGGGCCAGGCCGGCACCGGTCAGGAGCGCTAGCAGGATGCGCGGCATACGCACAGTGAACACCACATTCGCCTCGGTCGCCGTCACAGGCACTTCCGGCGCCGAAATCCACGCCCGAAGGATCTGCACGACCCGAAGGAACGGAATGTCATAACGGCCTATACCGAGCGAAACGACGGCAACGACCACCAACAGGATCGCCAGCGCGGCGATCTTGACTCTCGGTCCTTTCCGGCGGGAAGCCTCTACGCTCATTGCGCGGCGCGATAATCGGTGCGGTAGAACTCCTTATAATAGGCGTCGGCTTCCTTCTGCATGTCGATATCCTTGAACCGATCGGGATAGAGCTGCTTCGCCATCCAGAGCTCGCCCAGCGCCATCGCCTCCGGCATCGGATAGCCCCAAGCCTTGGCATATTCCGGCATCAGATAGACGCGGCCGTTCTTGACCGCATCGATCGTCTGCCAGGAATCGGCCTTCTTGATTTCATCCACGAGCGTCGGATAGCGCTCCTGAACGAAGATGACGGCGGGGTTCCATGTCAGAACGTCCTCCATCGTCACCTGCTTGAAGCCGCTGACCGAGTTGGCGACGTTTCGGGCGCCGGCGCGCTCCATCATCAGGCCGGTATATTTGCCGCGGCCGTAGGTGGTGAGGTCGGGATTGGCCATATAGACCGGCACGCGCTTGTCTTCCGGGATATCGGCGAGGCGATCGGCAACGAGCTTGCGGGTCTTCTTGGTGGCCGCAATCATCTCCTCGCCCTTTTCCTTGCGCCCGAGGACGTCGGCAATGAGGCGTACGCCGGTCGCAAAACCGGAATCGATCGCAGCCGGCTCATCCTTGACGGAGGGGTTGAGCTTGACGGCCTCTGCCGGCGGCACGTCGAGCAGCGAGATCGCCACGACGGAAAGGCCGGCATCCTCGATCTGCTTCACCATGTCGGCCGGCGCATAATTGGTCACGAAGACCACATCCGGCTTCAGCTTGAGCAGTTCCTCGATATTCACTTTCGTAAGACCGCCCGGTGTCGGCAGCTTCGGCAGCTGCGGCGCGAGGCGCACATAATTGGCGCCAAGCTGCTTTTTCCATTCGTCGAGAACGCCGACTACCTTGTCCATCGCATCGAGTTGCACCGCGATGTTGAGCGTCTGATGCTGCAGGATGACCACGCGGTTGACGGTATCGGGAATATGCACCTGCCGGCCGATCTGGTCGGTCACGACGCGGTCGGCCCAGGCGGGAGCGGAAAATAACAAACTACTCAAAATGATAGCAATTTTGACAATAGGAAACGAATGGTGGAGCTTGAACATGGGATTTCTCCAGAAAAGGTCCCCAATCGCTACCATTATATTCCTGTGTATACAACGATACCGGACGGTTCGCCGTTTCAGAGAATCTCGGGCACCATCTGGCGCAGGATTTTCCTCAGGAGCGGGCGCACGGCGGTCGTTGCCGGCGAGAGGGTACGCTCTCGTGCGGTGATGATGCTCACCTGACGGGTGATGGCCGGGTCCGCCAGCGGGCGGGCGGCGATTCCGCGACCATTCAGGGCGGCAAAGGCATAGGTCGGCAGCACCGCCACCCCGGCGCCGCTTTCGACAAGCGAAAGCGCCGTGTGAATCTGATGCACCTCCAGATGCGGGCGCAGCGGCAGGCCGGCCGTCTCGAAACCGATTTCGGTCAGCAGGCGAATATTGCTCTCCCGCGTGAGAGTGATGACGCGCTGATCGTGCAGCGCCTTCCAGCCCACCTCCTCCAGCGATTTGAAAGGATGGTCCATTTCGATGAAGACCATCAGCCGGTCGCTGAGCACATGCTGGCGGTCGATCCCTTCTTCGTCCGTGTTGAAGGTGCCGATGCCGATCTCATAGAGGCCGTTGCGCACGCGCGGCACGATCAGGTCGGTTCCCACATCCTCGATGCGCAGCTTCAGGCTCGGATGAAGCTTGGCGACTTCCTGAAGAAGCCGGGGAAGGACGGTGGCGCCGAGAAGCGGCGGCGCTGCGATACGAACCAATCCGGTACGCAGTTCGCTGAGGTCGCGCACGGATTCCACGGCGCGTTCGATTTCGGCGAGACCCGGCAACACACCGGCGGCGAAGATCTGCCCGGCCTCGGTCAATTCCACCCGCCGCGTCGTGCGGTCGAAAAGCCGCGTGCCCAGCAGCGCTTCGAGATCGTGGATTGCGTGCGAAACGCCCGCCTGACTCGTGCGCAACCGTTCTGCCGCGCGGGAGAAATTGCCGAGCTCGACGACGGCTTGGAAACATTTGATCTGACGTAGATTGATCATCGGCCGATACATACTGGAATTAACATGAATATATGCACATTACGCCGGTTCTTGAATAAAAAAATCTGCTGCTTAATGGTTTGGGAGACAGGATGCTGCCAGATGCGCCGGATCTGCGGATTGGCGGTCGCCATGCAGGGAAACGGCGGGACTGCGGTCGCGATTGACCACATCTCCGCCGGTCCGCGCCGTCGACACGTCGTCTTGAATACGTGTTCCCCGAACATCCGGGCGACCGAGGAGGATGAATGAAATACGACCGCAAGAACGCCAAGGCCCATTCGCGCGCGACGATGCGCGGCATCTGGGCTGCGGCCAACACGCCTTTTCGCCCGGACGGTGCCCTGGACGAAGACGGCTTCCGCCGCAACATGGATCACTGGATCAACGATCTTGCCATTGACGGCTTTTTCATCGCCGGCAAGCAGGGCGAGTTCTTCTCCATGTCCCTGGACGAGCGCAAGCGCCTGTTCGACCTCTCGGTCGAGGCGACCGCCGGTCGGGCGCAGACGATCATGTCCTGCTCCGATCAGAACATGGACGTTGTCATCGAGCTTGCGAAACATGCGCAGGCCTGCGGCGCCGACTATATCGTCGTCCATGCGCCGATCCTGCATTTCTCCAGGGCGCAGGACGAAACGCTGCTGCGCTACTATGAGACGATTGCCTCAAAAGTCGATATCGGCATGGCGCTGTGGTCGCACCCCGACAGCGGCTATCTGATGAGCCCCGAGCTCTGCAACCGCCTCGCGGACATCGAGACGGTGGTCGCCATCAAATATTCCGTCCCGCGCGACATGTACAAAAAGCTCACCGCGCTTGCCGGCGATCGGATTCTCGTTTCCACCGCATCCGAGGAGGAATGGCTCGACAATGTGCTGGAACTCGGCTGGCAGCTCTATCTCTGCTCGTCGCCGCCTTACACCCTGCAGACCAGGGTCGACCGGCGCATGCGCGATTATACCGACCTTGCCTTCGCCGGCAGGGCCGCCGAGGCGAAGGCGGTGAGCGCAAGCCTCCAGCAAGCGCGTGATGCCTTCAAGCGCTCTCGTCCGGCCGAGAAGCCGCATGCCCATCAGAAATACTGGCAGGAATTGCTGGGTCAGGCCGGCGGGCCGGTGCGCGCGCCGCTGCTGGAGCTTAACGAGACGGAGAAACGCCTGACCCGCGAAGCCTTCGAACACAGCGGACTAAAGCTTGGCTGACCACGAATAAGGAGAGGAACGACAATGACCAGACTCAGCGCATTCAATCTTCAGAAATGGATCGACGAGCATCGCCATCTGCTGCAGCCGCCCGTCGGCAATCAGCAGATCTGGAAGGACGGGAACCTGATGGTGACGATCGTCGGCGGCCCGAACCGTCGCACCGATTATCACGACGATCCGTCCGAGGAGTTCTTCTACCAGCTCAAGGGCGACATGGTTCTCAAGCTGTACGACGGCAAGGAATTCTATGACGTGCCCATTCGCGAAGGTGACGTCTTTCTGCTGCCTGCCCACGTCCGTCACTCGCCACAGCGCCCCCAGGAAGGTTCGATCGGCCTCGTCATCGAGGCGGAGCGCGAGGAAGGCGCCCTTGACGCGGTCGAGTGGTATTGTTTTGAATGCACAACCTTAGTGCACAGGGCCGAGGTCGATCTGGAGTCCATCGTCGATGACCTGCCTCCGCTTTATGCGAAATTCTACGCGGACGAGAAACTTCGCACCTGCCCGAAATGCGGGACGATCCATCCCGGCAAGACGCCGCCGGAGGGCTGGGTAAAGCTGTGACGTCTCCTCTGTCCCGTAAGGGGCAGAAAATATTTCTGACAATCAATGCAATAACGAAAATGATGGGGAACCCTATGAAACTCAGGAACACGTTATTCGCACTGGGCGTCGCGCTCGCAAGCGCGACAGCCACATTCGCGGCCGATCCGGTCAAGATCGGCGTCATCACCACCCTGTCCGGTCCCGGCGGCTACCTCGGCCAGGACGTGCGCGACGGCATGAAACTGGCGATCGACATGGAGGGCGGCAAGCTCGGCGGCGTGCCGGTCGAACTCGTCGTCGAGGACGACGGCAACAAGCCGGCCAATGGCCGCCAGATCGCCGAAAAGATGATGAGCGATGAAAAGATCAAGCTGCTGACAGGCATCATCTTCTCCAACATCGCCGGCGCCGTCGTACCCGACGTCGTCGACAACGGCGCGATCTACATCAGCGCCAATGCCGCGCCTTCCAATCTCGCCGGCCCGGACTGCAATGCGAATTACTTCGTCGTTCCCTGGCAGAACGACTCGCTGCACGAAGCCTCCGGAATCGCGGCCAAGGAACTCGGCTACAAGCGCGCCTTCATCCTGGCGCCGAACTATCAGGCCGGCAAGGACGCACTGGATGGCTTCAAGCGTACCTTCGGCGGCGAAATCGTCGGTGAGGTCTACACCCAGCTCGACCAGACCGACTATTCCGCCGAAATGGCACAGATCCGCGCGGCAAAGCCGGATGTCGTTTTCCAGTTCCATCCCGGCGGCCTCGGTATCGCCTTCCTTCGCCAGTATCAGCAGGCAGGATTGCTCGGCCAGATACCGATGGTGCTCTCCGAACCCTCCAGCGACGCAGTCATCCTGAAGAGCCTCGGCGATGCCGCCATCGGCCTGAAGGTCACGTCGCACTGGAGCCCGGACTTCGACAATGCCGCCAGCAAGGAACTGGTGGCGAAATGGAAGGCCACCTATCCGGATCGGCCCCTCACCACCTACGGCACCCAGGGGTATGACGTCGCCCGCCTGATCGCTTCCGCGCTCAAGGCGACCGGCGGCATCGACGATATCGATGCCTTCCGTGCCGCGCTGAAGAAGGCCGATTTCCAGTCTGTGCGCGGAAAGTTCAGCTTCGGCCCGAACCAGCATCCGGTGCAGGACTGGTATCTGCTCGAGGTGGTAAAGGGCGCCGATGGCGTGCCGACCACGAAGACGGTGCGTAAGCTTGTCGAGAATTACGGCGATATCCACGCCAAGGATTGCAAACTTTAATCCGCGCATGAAAGCCCGGGCGACGCTTCGCGCGCCCGGGCCTTTGCGCTTTGGCTTCGATCTCCGCTCGACAAAAGGTCACCGGATCGCGCAATGACCCTTATCCTTGAACAATTGCTCAACGGCCTTCTCTATGGCGTCATGCTGTTTTTGATGGCTGCGGGGCTGACCCTCATCTTCGGTATCATGGGCGTCATCAATCTTGCCCATGGCTCGCTCTACATGGTGGGAGCCTTTGCCGGCGCCTGGGTGGCGAACGCCACCGGCAACTTCTGGCTGGGACTGCCGGCCGCGCTGATCGCCGCGACGCTTGTCGGCATCGTCGTCGAGCTCGGCGTGATGCGGCGCCTCTACGAAAGAGATCATCTCGACCAGGTATTGGCCACGTTCGCCCTCATTCTGATCTTCAATGAACTGACGGTGCTGGTGTTTGGCCGGCAGCCGATCTTCCTGCAACTTCCCGACGTGCTGTCGCAACCGATCGAATTGCTGCCGGGGCTTCTCTATCCGCCCTTTCGCCTTTTGATCATTGTCGTGGGCCTGCTCGTGGCGCTCGGCCTTTATCTGCTGATCAACCGTACGCGCATCGGCATGCTAGTTCGCGCCGGCTCGACCAACCGCGATATGGTGCGAGCCCTCGGCGTCAATATCAAGCTGCTCTACACCGTGATTTTCGGGCTGGGGTCGCTGCTGGCCGGGCTGGCCGGATTCATGATGGGGCCGGTCGTCAGTGTCCAGGTCGGCATGGGCGAGCAGATCCTGCTTGCGACCTTCGTCGTGGTCGTCATCGGCGGCGTCGGCTCCGTCAAGGGGGCTTTCGTCGCCGGCATCACGCTCGGCGTGCTGGATACCGGGCTCAGAGCCTTCATGCCGGGGCTGTTGCGCCACATCATGGCCGGTCCCGACGCGGACGCACTGGGCGCCGGCATTTCATCCATGGGCATATACCTCCTGATGGCTATCGTGCTGCTCGTCCAGCCCAAGGGCCTCTTTCCAACGAAAGGCTGAGCGATGCGCCGCCTCTTTCTCTATCTCGTGCTGATCGCCTGTCTCGCGGCATTGCCCTATGTCGCACCGGCGCTCGGCCAGCCGGCGCTGCCGAGCCTCGTTGCCCGCGTCATGATCTATGCCATCGCCGCCGCAAGCCTCAACCTTGCGCTCGGATATGGCGGCATGGTGTCCTTCGGACATGCCGCCTTCTTCGGCATCGGCAATTATGTCGTCGGCATCCTGTATTTCCACCACAGCGAGGGCACGCTGCTGTTCGGCTTCATTCCAGGTACGGACCAGCTGCTGATCACGATTCCCGCCGCCATTCTCGTTTCCGGCCTGCTGGCGCTCGTCATCGGCGCGCTCGCGCTCAGAACGGGCGGTGTGCAATTCATCATGATTACCCTTGCCTTCGCGCAGATGCTGTTTTCCTTCTTCGTCTCGCTCAAGACCTATGGCGGCGACGACGGCATCATCGTGCGCAACGCCAATACGCTGTTCGGCATCGGCTTGCGCGACAAGACGGCGGTATATTTCGTGATCCTCGCCGTCGCCGTGCTCTATTTCCTCTGGCTGAACCGCGTGATCGGTTCTTCCTTCGGCACCATGCTCGCCGGCATCCGCCAGAATGAGAAGCGCATGATGTCGCTCGGCATCGAGCCGTTCCGCTACAAGCTCTTTGCCTTCGTGCTGTCCGGCATGGGCGCGGGGCTGGCCGGCGCTCTGATGGCGGTCTTCATGCGCTTCGTAAGCCCCGATACGCTCGCCTGGACCAAATCCGGCGAGCTGATGATCATGATCATCCTCGGCGGCGTCGGCACCTTCGTCGGCCCGATGTTCGGAGCGGCCGCCTTCACTATCCTGCAGACCTATCTGGCAAGCTGGACGGAGCACTGGCAGCTCGTTCTCGGCATCCTTCTGCTGATCGTGGTGCTTGGCACCAAGGGCGGCATCCACGGGGTCTTTGCCCATTTTCGCAAGAGGGCGGCATGACGGCGATCCTCGAAACACAAGGACTGATAAAGCGATTTGCCGGATTGATCGCGACCGACAATGTCAGCTTCGCGCTTGAAGAAGGCCAGATTCATGCTTTGATCGGCCCGAACGGCGCCGGAAAATCGACCCTCATCCACCAGCTCTGCGGCAATCTGCTGCCGACGGAAGGCCGCATCTTGTTCGCAGGCCAGGACGTAACCCGGCTGGCGCCCGCCGCTCGCGTCGCGCTGGGGCTTGGACGCACGTTTCAGGTGACGAGCCTGCTCGGGGAATTCACCGTGCGTCAGAACATGGCCGTCGCTGTGCAGGCGAGACTTGGCCGCAACCTTCGCATTCTCGATCGCATGAGCGCCCGGCGCGACGTTTGGGACGAAACCGACGCCTTGCTCGGCGGCAGCCCGCTCGGCAGGCGGGCCGAGGTCGTTGTCGACGATCTCTCCCATGGAGAGCGCAAGCAACTCGAGCTTCTGGTCTCCCTCGCCGGCCGGCCGAAGGTCTTGCTGCTGGACGAGCCGATGGCCGGTCTCGGCCATGCCGAGAGCCAGGAGATGATCGCAGTGCTGGAGGGGCTTCGCGGCAAGGTGACGATCCTGCTGGTCGAACACGATATGGACGCCGTCTTTGCCCTCGCCGACCGCATTTCCGTGCTTGTTTACGGCAGGATCATCATGACCGGAAGTGCCGGGGAGATCGCCGCCAGCGCCGAGGTGCGCGAGGCCTATCTCGGAAACGAGGACGAACTATGCTGAGCGTCGAAGGACTTCAGGCCGGCTATGGCCATAGCCAGGTGCTGTTCGATATTTCATTCGAGGTCGCCAAGGGCGAATGCGTAACGCTTATGGGTCGCAACGGCATGGGCAAGACCACGTCGATCAAGACGATCATGGGCCTCGTTCCCGCCCGCGGCGGCAAGGTGACGATCAGCGGCCGCCCGATGACAAGGCAGCCGCCGGAACGCGTCGCCCGGCTCGGGGTCGGCCTCGTCCCCGAGGGGCGGCAGATCTTTTCGACGCTGACCGTACGGGAAAACCTGGTGGCGACCGCCGCCAACCGGCAGAAATATGCCGACAGCTGGACGCTGGAGCGTGTGTATGAGCTGTTTCCGCGCATGCGCGAACGCGCCGAACAGGCCGCCGGCACCCTTTCCGGCGGCGAACAGCAGATGCTGGCCATCGGCCGGGCTCTGATGACCAATCCGTGGCTCCTCATTCTCGATGAAGCGACCGAGGGGCTTGCGCCCGTCATCCGCGCGGAAATCTGGGACGTGATCGGAAAATTGCGGACGGCTGGCCAGGCGATCCTTCTCGTCGACAAGAATCTCGCCGTGCTCAAGCGGCTTGCCGACCGACACTACATCATCGAAAAAGGGCGAAGCGTCTGGTCCGGCAATGGCGCCGACCTCGATCGGGATTACGAGCAGGTGCAGGGCTATGTCGGAATCTGAAGCGATCTGCCTTGTCGGCTGGGGCGCCATCAGCCAGCGTGTGGCAGCGCTGCTGGCCGAGCGCGGCTCGCCCTTCACGATCGTCGCCGTCGCCGTCCGCGATCCGACACGCGAACGCGCCGGCCTGCCGGCGGGAGCGCGACTGATCTCACAACCCGGCGATCTTGCCGCGACCGGTGCGACGCTGGCAGTCGAGGCGGCAGGGCGCAGCAGCGTGCTGCCCTTCGGTCGGGCGGCGCTCGCCGCCGGCATGGATTTTGCCGTCTCCTCCACCTCCGCCTTGATCGACGAGGCGGCTCTGTCCGAACTGGTCGCACTCGCCCAAGCAAATGGCCGGCAATTGCTGATGCCCCCCGGTGCGCTCGGCGGCATCGACGCGCTGGCAGCAGCTTCCCGGCTCAGCCTCGCCCACGTCGAGCACCGCATCGTGAAGCCGCCAAGGGCCTGGCAGGGAACCGCAGCGGAAACGCTGTGCGACCTCGACGCACTGCAGGCGCCCTTCTCCTTTTTCGAAGGATCGGCACGCGAAGCGGCCGACGGCTTTCCGCAGAACGCCAATGTCGCAGTCATCAGTTCGCTTGCCGGCATCGGCATCGATCGGACGCGCGTCACGCTGGTTGCCGACCCGCACGCTCGGTTCAATGCCCATGAAATCCGCGCCGAGGGCGATTTCGGCGTGCTCGAAATCCGTTTGCAGAACCGGCCTCTGGCGACCAATCCGAAGTCTTCGGAAATGACCGCGCTCAATATTGTCCGATTGATCGAAAACCGGGCTGCCGGCCTCGTTCTTTGATACCCCTTTGAGGAGGAAATGATGAATCGCTTCGCCAGCGCACTGATTGCCGAAGGAACATGGCCACCGGAACGGCTGGATGCCGACTACAATGCGCGTGCCACCGTCGGCGACCGCTTTCCTGACGAAATGCGGGCCTATCGCGAAACTTCGGACGAGGCGCGCGGCGCGTGGCTCCGTTTTGCCGATATCGTCTACGACCGCAAGAGCGGCCAGACGCTCGATATTCTCGGACCCGAAACCGGCGACGGGTTGCGCCCGGTCTTCCTCTTTATCCATGGCGGCTACTGGCGGGCTCTGTCCAAGCACGATTCGGCAATGATGTCCGGGATGCTGGCCAAGGCCGGCATCATGACCGCCGTCGTCGATTACGATCTTGCGCCGGCCGTCACCCTTTCCGAAATCGTCCGCCAGGTGCGGGCCGCCCTCGCCTTCCTCTGGCAAAATGCCGCCCGCTACGGCATCGATCGCGATCGAATCCATATCGGCGGCAGTTCTGCCGGGGGCCATCTCGCCGGCATGTTGCTCGCCGGCGGCTGGCACGAAGACTTCGGCGTCCCGGAAAACGTCGTCAAGTCGGCTCTGCCCATGAGCGGTCTGTTCGAGCTTGCGCCGCTTGCCGCCAGCTTTCCGCAGGAGTGGCTTTCGCTCGACGCGCGGCAAGTGGATGACCTGAGCCCCATCCGGCATCTGCCGCGGCTCGGCTGCGCCATAGTGGTCGCCTGGGCGGAGAAGGAAGCTCCAGGTTTCAAGCGCCAGTCAACCGCATTCGCCGAGGCATGGACAGATCTCGGCTATCCGGTCCGGATGCTCGAAGTGCCGGACCGCAATCACTTCGATATTCTCATGGAATTGCGAAGCGAGAAGACGGCTCTTTCTCGAGCTCTGTTGACGATGGTGGGCGGCTGAAGCTCGCCCGTTTAGCACCGTCCTCGACATGAGCGGCCTGCGAGGCCTTTTTCCGCCTCCCGTCATGGACATCGCCAACTTTCTGGCCGAAGAAAGCCGCTCGGTCGGCTGCAGCACGACGGCGCTCCGGGCAACCGGAGCGCCGCATCTTATCTCGAGAAGAGAACGGCGCCCTCACTCTATGAGATGCGAGATGTTCTTGACGATCGTATAGTGAAGAATGCCCTCGGCTCCGCCCTCGCGGCCAAGGCCGCTTTCCTTGACGCCGCCGAACGGCGTTTCGGCACGGGATGCTTCCAGCGTGTTGATCGAGACATTGCCGGCTTCCAGGCCCCGCACGATCCGATCGACATTGGCGGCGGAACGGGCAAATCCATAGGCGGCCAGCCCGAAGGGCAGCGCATTTGCTTTTTCAAGCGCCTCATCGAGGGAACGCACCGGGTTGATCAGCGCCAATGGGCCAAAAGGCTCTTCCCGCATCGCACGCGCATCGTCAGGCAGTTCGGCCATCGCCGTCGGCGCGAAGAAGTAGCCGCGCTTTTCCAGCCGATGGCCTCCGCACAGAACCTTGGCGCCCTTCGCGCGGCCATCGTCGACCAGCGCCTGCAGCGCCTCGATACGACGATCGTTGGCCACGGGCCCCATCTGCGTGTCCGGATCGAGGCCGTCGCCGACCTTAATGGATTGCGCCTTTTCCACGAAAGCCTTGGTGAAGCGCTCGTAGACGCTCTCATGCACGAAGAAGCGCGTGGGCGAGGTGCAGACCTGACCGGAATTGCGATATTTGCGGCTGGCGCTGGCGATACCGGCGGCGACGGGATCGACGTCGTCACAGACGATCACCGGAGCATGCCCTCCGAGTTCCATCAGCGCCGGCTTCATATGGCGTGCGGCGATCTCCGTCAGGTGCTTGCCGACGCCGGTGGAGCCGGTAAAAGCGATCATCCGGATTTCGTGACGCGGAATCAGGAACTCGGATATTCTGGCGGGAATGCCGAATACGAGGTTCAGCACGCCTGTCGGCAGGCCGGCGTCCTCAAAGGCCCTGGCAATGTGCATCACTCCGCTCGGCGTTTCCTCCGAGGCTTTCATGATGACGGAGCAGCCGGAGGCGATGGCACCTGCGATCTTGCGCGCCGGCTGGCTCATCGGGAAATTCCACGGCGAGAAAGCCGCGACCGGGCCAATCGGCTCATGGACGACGGCATAGCGGATGCCAGGCTCGCTCGGGATGACGCGGCCATAGAGCCTGACGCATTCGCCTGCGTCCCATTCGAAGAACTCGCAGCCGCGAATGACCTCGAGCCGCGCTTCGCTGAGCGACTTGCCGTTTTCAACCGTGATGGATCGGGCGATATCCTCGATGCGCTCGCGCATGAGGGCGGAGGCCTTCAGGATGATTTCCGACCGCTTCCATGGCGAGGTGCGGCTCCAGAGCCGGAAGCCCTCGGCCGCGGAAGCAAGCGCATCCTCGAGATCCTGCTGGCTGGCAACGGCGACGGTTCCGATGACATCTTCGTTCGCCGGATTGATGATCGGCAACGTCTCCGCCGTCTTTCGCCACTTGCCACCGATGTAAAGCGGAACGTCGGCATTCATCGTCATCTGGGCACCTCCCCCACGCGAAAAGAACTGAATTTTCAAGCCCGCCGGCTGGATGCCTCCATGGATGCAATTCATTCGATCATATAGCAATCCACATAAATCGAATGAATTCATATCGAAATCAGATAAGTCGGAACGGGGGCGGGAATTGCCGTTGCGGCACAGCGTTCGGATGCCCCTGCCCCTTGCGCTCGCACGTTCCGGGACTTCAGCGCGGCGGGCCATCGATCGTCCTGCCGGCGGTGACGACAGGCGCGGAATGCAGTGCCGAACGAAACGGCCTGTCTCCTCAAATGCCGGTCCAGCCATGTTTGCGCCGGCGCCCTATCCGCGATAGAGCAGGTTTCCGCCTGATCTGCCGCCACGGCGGCAAGGGCATGAACGCAATTCATCGATACATGGAACGGATATGAGCGACCAGGACGACGACTACATCTACGACGAGGCAACCGGCGAGTGGCGGCCCGCTTCCGAAATCGCTGCGGAGAAAGCCAAGGCCGCGGAGGCCCGCGATGCGTCCGGCAATGTGCTCGCGGACGGCGATTCCGTCGTCCTGATCAAGGACCTCAAAGTCAAGGGTGCCGGCCAAACGCTGAAGCAGGGAACGGTCATCCGATCGATCCGGCTCACCGATAATCCGGAGGAGATCGACTGCCGTCACGACACGATCAAGGGCCTGGTCTTGCGCACCGAGTTCGTGCGCAAGCGCTGAGATCGCCCAGCTAGCCAGCTACCCGACCTCTGCGACGCGACGGCCCGGGGCTCCGGCAGGCGACAGCCATTGCTTTCAAAACAGCGGTTAGGCACTGTAGCCGCCGATGCGGATATCGAATCGATGATTCCCGGCGGTGCCGCGCGCCTGCCGGGTCATGCCGGTCGCCAGCCTTCCGTAAGGTGTTTCGCATTTTTCTGTAAAGTCACGCGAGGTCTGGCACCGTAACCTACATGTCTCATTTGGAGGAAATGAGACACGCAAAGGTATGGAGGAGTTTACCTTGGCAATGATTGCAGAGGAAAATACAGGGCGCTTACCCCCCGAAGACGAAAAACTCAGCCTTGGCGCCAATCTCGCTTATGGGCTTCAGCATGTTCTCACCATGTATGGCGGCATCGTTGCCGTTCCGCTGATAATCGGTCAAGCGTCGGGCCTTTCGCCGGCCGACATCGGCCTGCTCGTAACAGCTTCGCTGTTTGCCGGCGGCCTGGCAACGATCTTGCAGACGATCGGGATACCGTTCTTTGGCAGCCGCCTGCCCCTTGTGCAGGGCGTATCTTTTTCCGGCGTCGCGACCATGATCGCCATTACCGGGCATGGGGGCATTCAGTCCGTCCTCGGCGCGGTCATTGCGGCGTCACTCATCGGCCTCGTCATCACACCCGTATTTTCACGCGTCACGCGCTTCTTTCCGCCGCTCGTTACCGGCATCGTCATCACGACCATCGGCCTCACGCTCATGCCGGTGGCCGCAGGCTGGGCCATGGGCGGCAACAGGAGCGCGCCGGATTTCGGCAGCCAAGCCAATATCCTGCTCGCGGCGGTGACGCTTCTGATCGTCCTGCTGCTCAGCAAGCTCGCAAGCGCCGCCATATCGAGGCTTTCGATCCTGCTTGCCATCATCTTCGGCACCGGCATTGCCTATGTGGTCGGCATCGCTGATTTCTCACGCGTGGCGAACGGGCCTTTCGTCGCGCTACCGCAGATTTTCCACTTCGGGTATCCCGTCTTCGACACCGCCGCGATCATTTCGATGTGCATCGTTATCATGGTGACGCTTGTCGAGACCTCCGCCGACATCCTGGCCGTCGGTGAGATCGTGGGAGCCAAGGTCGACGCCCGCCGGCTTGGCGACGGCCTGCGCGCCGATATGCTGTCGAGCATCCTGGCTCCCGTGGTCGGCTCCTTCACGCAAAGCGCCTTCGCGCAGAATGTCGGCCTTGTGGCAGTGACCGGCATCAAAAGCCGATTTGTCGTGGCGACCGGCGGCCTCTTTCTCGTTGCCCTCGGATTGCTGCCTGTGGTCGGCCGTGTCGTTGCGGCGGTGCCGAGCTCGGTTCTTGGCGGAGCCGGCCTCGTTCTGTTCGGAACGGTGACGGCAAGCGGCATCCGCACCCTCGCCAAGGTCGACTACGACAACAACATGAACCTGATCATCGTAGCGACCTCGATCGGGTTCGGGATGATCCCGATCGCATCCCCGACCTTCTACGAGCATTTTCCCGCGTGGGTCATCACCATTTTCCACTCCGGCATCAGTTCCGCAGCCCTGATGGCGATCACGCTGAACCTGCTGTTCAACCACCTGAAGGTCGGCAATTCCGACCAGCAGTCGGTTTTCGTTGCAGGAACGGAGCGCCTGATCCGGTATCAGGACATCGCCGTTCTTCACGACGGCGACTATTTTCTGAACGGCAAGCTCTACGACGCCAAGGGTTCGGAGGTTCCCTTGGTCCCTGCGGAAGCGCATTGACCGAACCGGCTGCGACGGCTTGAAAGCGTCATGACGCTTTCAAGCCGTTTTCTTTTTACAATTCCTGCGGCACCCGGTTTCCCGCACCATCGAAAAGATGAATCTTCGTCTGGTCTATGCTCAACGTGATGGTCTGTCCCGACCGGACGTCGATACGATCGCGAAGCACGATTGTCGCAGTCCGATCACCTATCTTCACGACCAGCATCGTCTCGGCGCCCGTCGGCTCCACAAGTTGAACGGTCGCGGCGACGCCGTGCCCGGCATCCGATAGCGCAAGATGTTCGGGCCGGATGCCGTAGCTGCGGATATCGGCGTGGCGTGTGCGAACCGGCAGGGGCAGCGCGGTGCCGTCGTCAAGCACGAAACGTCCATCCTCGGCCCTGCCGCCAAAGAGATTCATCGCCGGGGAGCCTATGAAGGTTGCGACGAAGGTGTTCGCCGGCCGGTCGTAGAGTTCCAGCGGTCGTCCTACCTGCTCGATACGGCCGGCACGCATGACGACGATTTTGTCGGCCATCGTCATGGCCTCCACCTGATCGTGCGTGACGTAGACCGTCGTCGTCTTCAGGCGCTGGTGCAATTGCTTGATCTCGGCGCGCATGGTCACGCGAAGCTTGGCGTCGAGGTTGGACAAGGGCTCATCGAACAGAAATACCTTCGGGTGACGCACGATGGCGCGTCCCATGGCGACGCGCTGCCGCTGGCCGCCCGAAAGCTGCTTGGGCAGCCGGTCCAGCAGCGGCTCCAGAGCCAGAATGGCCGCAGCCTCGCGAACGCGCTGCGCAATCGCTGCCTTGCCCTGTCCCTGCAGCTTCAGGGCAAACCCCATGTTTTCCTCAACCGTCATGTGGGGATAGAGGGCGTAGCTCTGGAAAACCATCGCAATATCGCGCTCTTTGGGGGGCACGTCGTTGACCACGCGGCCGCCGATCGTGATCTGGCCGTCGCTGATGTCCTCGAGTCCCGCCAGCATACGAAGCAAGGTCGATTTTCCGCAACCGGACGGACCGACGAGCGTAACGAACTCGCCGTCTTCGATGTGGACGGAGACACCATGGATGACGGACGCGGAGCCGTATTGCTTATGCACCTGATCGATTGCGACGGATGCCATGATAATACCTCCCTATCAG
This sequence comes from Rhizobium sp. SYY.PMSO, assembly GCF_046840415.1. Taxonomy (NCBI): domain Bacteria; kingdom Pseudomonadati; phylum Pseudomonadota; class Alphaproteobacteria; order Hyphomicrobiales; family Rhizobiaceae; genus Rhizobium; species Rhizobium sp. SYY.PMSO. Next base: position 14,300 of record NZ_CP177351.1, on the reverse strand, counting down.
AGTTCGAGCTGCCAGACGCGGGCAGAAAGGACGACGCCCTCGGCGGCGGACAGGCGCGCGGCGCGCGCCTCGGCACATCCCGGCAGGCGTTTCGTTCCGGTCCAGCGGCCGCTATCGGCAAAAACCTCGATCGACCCCGCGTCCAGGAAGATGCGCAGATGCGAAGGACGCGCACCGGCGGCCAGATAGCGGGGCGAGGCCTTGCCGTCCCGCCGGTCGAAGAGGATTTCCAGGCCATCCGTGCCGAGCCGCAATCCGAGATCGACCTCCGCATGGTCGAAGTACAGTTCGAACGATCCGCCGGCAGCCGAAAGGTCGAGTTCGATTTCGATCGCCCCGTTTTCAAACTCCAGGCGGTCGCCGCTGGCCAGCCGGCGGCTGTCGAGCAGTGACTTGCGAAGCCCCTCGATGCCCTCTACGGGCGGGGTCAGGACCGCCTCGCCATTCCACAAAAGACGCCGGGGCAAGGTCATTGCGGTCGGAAAATCTTCCTTCTTCGAAACGTCCGTCCAGTTCGCCAGCCACGCGAGGCCAACCGGCCCGTCACCATCGACGAAAGCCTGGAACGCATAAGCATCGGAACCGAAATCCAGCTCCTGCTCCAGTTCCGGCAGGAAATGGCGCCCATCGAAACGGCCGACCGTGATCGACGTCATGTTGCGGCGGCCCGTTGCAGGATCACGACTGGTCAGCAGACCGAAAATGAGAGCCCAGCGCGTTTGGTCCTCATCCACTGGCCCCAGCGGCACCATGCACGGGCATTCCGCCGCCGTCATGCCGTACCGATCCTCGCGGTGCAGCGGCCCCAGGAAGGTCCAGCCGTCCGCTCCCTGCGGGTCCGATGTTTCATAGAGAAGCACGACGCCGCCAGCCTTGTCGCGGCTGCCGAGCAGCATCTTCCAAAGACCGTCCGGTCCCTTGAATACATAGGGATCACGGAAATCCTGGGTAAGATCCAGCCCTTCAGGGCGGGCCGGCAGGATGATCGCGGCAGTTTCAGCGGAAAGTTCGTCGCGGCAGAGGGCGGAAAGCTGGATCTGCTCCTCAGGCTTGCGATCACGCATCTGCTCGGTGAAGAAGACGCGGATTTCCTCTCCGTCGCGTCCGGCGACAGGGATTGCGGAACCGGAGAAGGCGCCGCCGCGGCCGTCGGCGCGCTCGGAAAGTTCGGAGGCCGGAAACAGGAAGATCGGCAGGTGCTTCCAGCGGAGGTAATCCTTCGAAACGGCATGTCCCCAATGCATTGTGTTCCAGCGCGGACTGTGCGGATAATGCTGGTAGAAGAGATGCACCCGCCCGCCGAAGCGGCCGAAGCCGTTCGGATCGTTCATCCAGCCGAAGGGGGGCCGGAAATGATAGCCGCTTGCCAGCGCGGGCGAAGCGTTTTCTTTCGCATGACGGAGAAGCTGGATACCCTCCTCGAGCACCCGCGCCGGATCAAACGCATAGACGACCGAGATGGCGACATCCGAACCGTTATAACCGAGTTCGGCTCGTCCTCCGGCAGGCAGCGTGATTTCGTGGAATTCGAACTCCTCCGTTCGGCCCGTGACGATATCGGCGACGTTCGCGCCGTCGATCCTGAGCGAGAGCGTGGCCGTCCGATCCGGTCGGCGCGCCTTCAGCCAAAGATGAATGACGGACCCCGCGCCAAGTTCGGCATCGATCGTCTCGAATTCGGGCGGGGTGGTTATTGCCTGGCTAATCATCCATCAACCTTTCACGGCGGAGCCGATAAATGAGCTCACGAACCAGCGCTGGAACGCCAGATAGAGAGCAAGAATGGGGAGCATCATCAGGACCGAAGCCGCCATGGCGCGATCCCAGTAGATGTTGTCCTGGCCGAAGAACGTGGCGATGGCGACGGAGATGGGTCGCGCATAATCCGTCTGCGTCACCAGCGTCGGCCAGAGGTATTGGTTCCAGCTTTCAATGCCCATCAGGATGGACACGGTCGCGAGCGCCGGAAGGCTGAGCGGCAGATAGATCGAGCGGTAGATGCGAAAGACGGACGCGCCATCGATTTCGGCAGCCTCGTAGAGTTCCTTCGGAAGCTGGGCGAAGAACTGGTAGAACAGGAAAATATATAGCGGGCTTGCCACCCACGGCAGGATCTGCACCGCGAAAGTATCCGTCATTCCGGCGCGCGACATCATGACCACGAGCGGCATGATGATGCTTTCCTGCGGGATGATGTAGAGCGCCACCACGAGCGACAGCAGGATCGCCTTTCCGCGCAGCGATCCCCATGCCAGGACGAAACCGGCCATCGAATTGATGACGAGCCCCGAGCCGACGGTGATCGCAAGGATCAGCAGCGAATTGACGAGATACCGCCCGAACGCAAGCTCGCCGGAAAAATGGGCAATCTCCCGGAAGTTCGCCAATGTCGGCTTCGAAACCCAGAAGGCGCGAAAGCTGCCCATATCCGCGAGGATCTGGAAACGGTCGTCCTTGAGGCTGGCTATGAGCAGCATGAACAGTGGCGAGATCACCACGAGCGCGATGATGAAGATGCAGACGGTCTGCACGATGCGCAGGGATCTCTTGCCGGAACGCGCGGCGGGCAGGGATCGGGGAAGAGCGATATCAGACATCGAAGCGCCTCAGCAGTTGGCGTTGGAGCAGCGCGATTGCGAGCACGATGACGAACAGGATGACGGAGACGGCCGAGGCATAACCGAGCTTCTGCTCGCCGAAGCCGGACCGCACCATGTAATGAACGACCGTTTCCGTGCTTCCCTTCGGGCCGCCCTGGGTCAGGATGGCGACCTGGGTGTAGAGCTTGAAGGCCTGGATGGTGGTGATGACCAGGACGAAGACATGGGTCGGCCGGAGGCCGGGCATCGTCACATGCCAGAAGCGGCCGAAAGCATTGGCGCCATCGATCCTTGCGGCATCGTAGAGTTCGTCGGGTATGCCCTGCAGACCGGCGAGATAGATGATCATCTGGAAGCCGTAAGCCTGCCAGGCGGACAACAGTACGATGGAAAACATCGCCCAGTTGGGATCGCCGAGCCAGTCGATCGGCTGGATGTGGCCGGCGGAGAGAAAGCCGACGATCTGGTTGAGCGGCCCGCTCGGATATTGAAAGAGCGTGCTCCAGACGACGCAGACCACGACCATGGAGGTGATGGCGGGCAGGAAGAACATGCTGCGAAGCAGATTGCGGCAGGGGATCTTCTGATGCAGCAGCAATGCGGTGGCGAAAGCCATGCCGCACTGGACCGGAAGCACCCAAAGCGTAAAGCGCGATACGTTCCACAACGAGGTCCAGAACAGCGGGTCGTTGAAGATGCGGATGAAATTCTGCAGTCCGATGAAACGGACGGGCGTCGGCCTCGGCACCAGCGGCTGATTGGTCATCGCCGTCCAGAAGGACAGCAGAAATGGGGCGATCAGAAAGCAGGCCAGCAGCAGAACCGCCGGCGCAATCATCGATATTTCCTGAATCAGCCGCCCGGGATCGCGGCGCGTGCCGGGACGCAATCGACCGGCAACCGGCGATTGTTGCATTGTCATGGTCTCCTCCTCGCAATGTTCGGGTTCACGACGCAGCCCTTCGGGGCCTGCTCTGCTGCAAGCCCCGAATGCCTGAAATCATTGCTGGGCGTCGAAGGGCGGATAACCGGCGTTGTCGTCGATATCCTCGTCGATCTTCCGGGCGGCCTCGGACAGGGCTTCCTTGACGTCGCCGCCATTGAAAACCTTGTCGACCGCCTGCATGAAAGCCGATGTAATGGCAGGGTAGGCAGGGTGCGGCGGGCGGGCGACCGCCGTCTTCGATGCCTGTTCGAAGGCGACCGCCATGGCTCCGCCCGGTGCGTAAAGCGGCGAGTCCGCGGCAAAGCTCTTCAAGCCCGGAAAAGCCGATTCCTGCTTGGCAAAGTCGCGATATTCCTTGTCTTTCAGCAGAAAGCTCAAGAATTTCCCGGCGACATCTGGATGTTCCGATGTCTTGGTGATGCCCCATATCCAGGTCCCGTTCGGGCTCGCGCCCTTGTCACCCAGTTTCGGCAGAGGAATGACGACGATATCGTCCTTCATCGCGGCGGCCGCTTCGGCATAGAACCAATGGCCGCCGAGTGCGAGCGCTGCCGGCCGGCCTTCGGCGTAGAACTGGTTGGTCCCCGACGAGCCCGGAACGACCCAGCCGTTCTTCACCCAGCTCTGCATCATGGACAAGGCGCCGACGCATGCGTCGCTGTCGAGGGTCCCGGCCGCCTTCCATGTCTTGCGGTCGATCAGATCGCAGCCGGCGCTTTCCAGCAGCGGACTGTAAGCATAGGTGACCCACTCCGTCTTGATGCCATAGCCACGGAAAATATCGATCGGCCATTTCACGCCATCGAGCTTGGAAAGCTTTTCGAGGTAGCCTTCGAACTCGGCGCGCGTCCAGGCATCGTCAACCGATTTCGGGATACGGGCACCGATCGCCTCCAGATATTTCCTGTTGCCATAAAGCACGACGGACGAATCCGTCAGACCGACGGCATAGAGATCCTTGTCGATCGGATAGGTTCCCTGGGAGATATTGGATGCCGTCATGTCATCGATGATATCCTTGTCGATCAAAGGCTTGATCGGCTGCAGATAACCCGACCAGACATAATTGGCGAGAAAGGGGGCATCGATCTCCATGATATCGGGAAGCTGCTTGGACATGACCGCCGCACTGAACTTCTCGTTATAGGCGTCGTGCGGCGCGTAGATGAAATCGACGTCGACATCGGGGTTGGCGTCTTCAAAGCGCCTTGTGACATCGGCATATGTCTTGACCCAGCCGGGATCGCCCTGATGCATCATGTGAATGACAGTCTTTGCATCGGCGAGACCGGCGGTTGCCGCCAGCGAAGCCGACGATAGAAGCAGCATAAGTAAACGTTTACCCATAATATCCTCCTCCTTTGTCGGATATGGTTTCAGGAAAGTTTTTTCAGACGGAAGACCGCTCCACGAGCTGGAACGGCAATTTCAGCAATTCGGCCAGGCTCTTTTGTCCGTCGAGCAGAATTTCAGCGGCAAGGCGGCCCATTGCCCGATGCGGAAGGGCCATGGTTGTCAGCGGCGGATCGAGACGGGATGCGATTTCGACCTGATTGTCGAAACTTGCGACGGCTACGTCATCGGGAATGGCGGCTCCGACGCGCCGAAGCGCCGCGTAGACCTCCATGGCGACGCGATCGTTGCCGCACAGAATGGCATCCGGGCGATCGGCCGCAGCCATCAGAGCCGAGACATGCGCCAGGACCAGGCTGGGCGCGCGATCGCTGTATGTTGCCCGCCGGACGGCCGGAAGGATGGCGGCGGGCAAAAGTCCCGCTTCGGCCAGTGCCGTTCGAAAGCCCTGCTCGCGCAACTCGCCGGCCAGAAGCCCCGGAAGGTTTATGAAGGCGATCCGCTTCCGGCCGGCAAGCAGCAGATGGCGCGTCACCTCAGCCGCTGCCGCCTCTTCGTCGGGCACCAGCGCCGTCACCCGACCGGTGGCCTCCCGGCAATTGATCATGACGCCGACGCTTTTGGAAAGTTCCGGCGGCAAGGCTACCGTCTTGTGGTACATGGCGGCATAGGCGATGGCGCGCGGACGGAACCGGCGAACCTCCTCCAGAACCGATCCGACATCGCGGCTTCCATTGAGGTTCATGGCGAATACCGCCATTTCCGCCGTTCGCGCCGCGCCATCGAGACCGCGAATGATTTCCGTGGCGAAGGGAGAGGTGATGAGTTCGTCGGCAACGACACCGATCAGCGGCAGCCACCCTTGCCGGACGCCGCGCGCGGCCAGATTGGTGACATAGCCGAGCTCTTCGGCGATTTCCTTTATCCGTGCCCGCGTATCGTCGGACATGCGAGCCGATCCGCCGTGCAGCGCACCGGAGACGGTCTTTATGGAGACCCCTGCCCTTTCCGCAATATCCGATAGCGAAGCCGCCAACCTCATTCCTCCTTGGGTTATCGATTACCCAATAGCGTTACTCAGGCCTGTTTGTCAACCGCGCCGATGGAACGCCCCGTCGCACAGCTTCATGTCCCTCCCCGGCTGAGGCTTTCAACACTTCTGATCATGCTGGCTAGTTGTTCAGTGCCGGAAAAATGACGAGCGTAGCGCTTCGTGCATCCCATACGAGCCGAAGAACCGCAACGCAGGTTCTTCAGCGGCAAGCCATCCCTGCGCAGGACAGGGATGAAGATATTGTCAAACGGCCCGTCCTCCGGTCTTTCCAGGGGGCGAAACCATGCGGCCCATGCGGCACTCAATAGGAGGCGAGCAGATTCGCCCCGAAATCCGGCTGGACGCCAAGGAGCGGTGCAGCGTGACTGATGATGTCGTGAACCATGGGAGCGGCCGTTTCGGTAGCTAGGTTCAGATTGTGAAGACCTGTCAATGGCTGGTCAATGAAGGCCAGTACAACATACTTCGGATTTTCCATCGGAAAGGCGGCGAGAAAGGAATTGAAGCTCAGCTTGTGGGAGTAGACGCCATGGATCACCTTGTTAGCGGTGCCCGTCTTGCCGCCTACATGGAAGCCGGGGACATCGGCCGTCTTGCCGGTGCCCTGCTCGCCGTTTAGCTTGAACAGATATCTGATGGCATCGCTGGTGCTCTTCTTGACGATAGGCCGTTCGGTCTTCTCGGCCTCTGCCTGCGTGCGTTCGAGGAACGTTGGCTCGATCAGCTCGCCACCATCGATGAGCGCAGCTCCGGCAACGGCAGTCTGCATCGGCGTGGTGGCGACGCCGTGGCCGAAGGCTATCGTAATCGAGTTGATCTTCTTCCAAACCTTCGGCTGGTACGGTGACGCCACTTCGGGCAGCTCCGTCTGCATCTTGGACAACAGGCCGAAGCGCGTCAGATAGCTCTTCTGGATATCCATGCCGACCTTCATCATCATCTTGGCAGTGCCGACGTTCGATGAGTAGCGGAAGATTTCGGGGATCGAAAGAACGCGGCGCGGAACGTCGCGGTCGTCGTGGATAGTAAAGCCGCCATAGTGCAACGGGGTGCCGGCATCGAACGTGTCGCTCAGCTTAACCGTTCCGGTGTCGAGGGCCATCGCAATCGAGAAAGTCTTGAACACAGAACCCATTTCGTCGGTGCCGTTCGACATGCGATTAAGCCAGCCCTTGACGTCTGACTGTGGATCGTTGGGGTCGAAATCGGGCACCGATGCCATGGCGAGCACTTCGCCGGTATGGATATCCAGGATGACTGCGCCGGCAGACTGGCCCTTATATCTTCCGATTGCGTCTTCCACTACATCATGGACGATATTCTGGACGCGCAGGTCGATGGAGAGCCGTACCGGCTCCAGCGTGTCACGGCTGGTCAGGCCGGTGGAATCGAGATCCGACAGGCCCTGCATATCGAGATACTTCTCCATGCCGGCGACGCCATGATTGTCGATATCGACATAGCCGAGAATATGCGCGGCGGTGCGCCCGCCAGGATAGAAGCGCTTCACCTCCGGTCGGAAACCGATCGCCGGAATGCCAAGCGCGAGAATATCGCTCTGCTGCTTCGGCGTCAGCTGACGACGGAGCCAGGCGAAATGGGAGCGATGGTCGGCCAGCTTCTTGTAGAGCGATTTACGGTCGATATCGGGAAAGACGGTGGCGATCTTTTCCACCGCCTCGTCCGGATCGACCACCCGGTTGGGCTCGGCGAACATCGACACGGTGCGAATGTCGGTGGCGAGCAGTTCGCCGTTTCGATCGACGATGTCGGGGCGCGCCGCGGTCACATGCTCGGGCGGGATGGACGATGTATCGGCTTTTGGCTCCATATCGAAATAGGTAAGCCTGGCGAAAATCGCGGCATAACAAACGATCAACCCGCCGCCGAGCATCATAATTCGGGCTTTGGTAAGCTTGGATTGGCCGACGGCTCGCGCAGGCGGGCGTTGGCGCCACCCTGGGCCAAAGGTTAGTCGAATGAGGCGACCGCTGTTTGCACTTAAGGCGTGAATAATCGACATTACCGATTTTTTCGCTGAGATTGGAAGAGCGATGCGCTCCTCGATTAAGAATCTTTAAACTTAAGTTGGTTAACAATGAACTAATGCTAAGACCCTCTTAGCACCGCACCATCGGAAAGCCAGCGTTCCGGTCCGGCATAATCGACGAGATGCTAAGATCGAATAGCGGCGAGGCGAAGGCTGCTATATTCCGATGGACGCCCGCCCAAAACGCCGCATGGTTGCGAAAGCCTTCATCCGAGGCCAACCTGATCCGGCGACGGAAATTTGCAGAACCGTGGCGGACGAGAATGCGCAGAGATCATGCCGGACGAAATCGGGCGCCATAATATCGTGGCATATGACAACCCCTTCACCGCATCCGCGACGGGAGTCACCTGCCGAAGCGCGGGCTCGATACCACCGCCCTGGATCATGATCCGCATCGCGGGATCAAGCCGAAAAATCCGGTGCCTTTATCGTCTTTGACTGTGCGATGCCACGCGTTGTCAGCGCCGTACCGCACCAAGCTGCCCGTAGTATCGTTGTCATCGGCGCAGTCGACGAAATTCGCGAAACAACTTTGAGCGAGTAGGGCGACCGGAGCCGATTATGGCGCATGGCGAACGACTACGCCGTATAGCATTGCTCGCGCATCGATGCTCCGGCTCGCCTCCTCGGACGGCCCGCTTTGATTCTCGGTATTACAGAACGCCGAGCGCGGCCCTCATCGGCAAGACGATGGAAGCTGCATCGGCCTTCTGTCCTTATGGTAATTTCCAACGACAATATTTCCGGCTGCCCTGCTTTCTGTAGCCGGCGCGCGATGAGTGCGGTTGAAAAGTTGTCCGCGACAGTTAGTAGGGTATGGGAATGAAATTCGAGCGGGACGATTGCACTTCGCTAGAACAGCAAGACATGCATTCAAAACCCTGACAGCTGTCAGGGTTTTCCAGCCGAAGCGAGCGGTTGGGTATATAAGCGATTTCAGCTTTGCTGCATGGCTCCTCCCTCAATAAGAGCTTGCGGTATATCCTACGGCAGCAAAAAACCTGACAGCTGTCAGGGTTTCAAGCCTGTCGAAGAATAGGTTTTCAGACGCGAAACTCTCGGCTTTAATCCAGCGAACGACCTGAAAGGATGGGGCGCTTGCCAATGGCTGCCGAATTTCTCATAACCGAGACCGAGGAGTGGCTGGTCAGCCATCGGATGGATTCCGCCCTTCCCGGCTACCTGATCGTCGCTTCCAGAACGTCCGCCAGTGATCTGTCCGATTTATCCGACAAGGCGTTGCGCGAGATCGGTCCGCTGCTGGCATTGGTGCAAACCGTCCTCCGTTGGGAGCTGCGGGCAGGACGCGTCTATATCGGTCGATACGGGCACCAAGCCGGGCACTCCTTCCACTTTCATGTCATCCCGATTTACGGCTGGGTCGAGGAGCTGTTCTGGCAGGACGAGCGATATCGAACGCTTCGGCAATTTACGGATGACGTCAGCCCGGAAACAACGGATGGCGCGGAGCTGACCCTGTTCGTTTGGCGTGAATTTTGCGAGCGCCTCCAACCGCCGCCAATCGAAGGCCCGACAGTTCCCGAGGTCATCTTACTGTTTCGAAACATCATGCATGCTCGATCTTTGCCGATCGATACTTGAAAGCGGGCGAAATCCATCGATACGCCCGTCTGCACCCAGCCCATGGTCGCAACGACCGCAATGCGCAACAGTCCAATTGTTTGCTGCGCAAATCGGCAATTTTGCTTGACTTATCGCAGCGACTGTCGTGCAATATCGCCTGTAACCGCCCTTTATCTTAGTCTGTATGCGTCAAATTTCACAGCATGTAGATATTTGATTTTCCAAGATAATTTTCCTTTATTGAAGCTATCTTCGCATTAGCTTCCACCAGCCATACAGCGCCAAACTGGTCTGTCTGAGGGGACGATGGCCGTATCGGTGACGATGCCGGATGTGGTCGTCAATCGCATGTAATCAACGCGCAAATGCCCGGTCCAACCGCGTTCCATGCATTCCTTTTCGGGGCGGGAACACCGTATTCACTCTACAAACAGCCCCGGCCATGAGAGAGCAGTATACCAGGATCGACAGCGGATCGATCCGATCATCCTCCTCCCAAAGAGCGGTGGGATCCAGATCCTGCCAGGGTCATACCGCCCGCACATCCTTTCCCTGTGCCCGTAATTCCATGAGATCATTACAAAATTGTAAGGGAGCTATTCATTTTCGGTTAAGTCTCGGTAGCGCATCAAAGTCTGGCGTAAACACGCAGCATCAACCCCAATGCTTACGAGGCTCACATGAAAAACCTGTTTCTCGCTTCCGCCATTGCCCTGGTATCGGTAGTTGCCGTCAGCGCTCCCTCCCAGGCTGCTCCGTTTCACCGCCATCATGAGAAGTGCTTCGTGAAGTCTGTGAAGCACAAGGTTCACGGCCATTGGGTCATCCGCAAGGAACGCGTTTGCCGTTAATCCCGCATCCGCATTCAAGCCGCCGATAGCATTCGACGGCAAACCGGACGGCCATAGCTGAGTAGATCCGCTGTGGCCGTATCGTTTCACGGGAAACCTTCGGCCTTACGTTGCTTGCGTCAGCTCCATGACGGTCGAGATCGACACAGAGCGTAAGAACAGCGGGCTTGCATCGAAAGCCAAATCTCAAAGTCTCCTGACAAGGCTTGCGCTTGCCGTATGACCGGCACCGCCGTTTGCCCGAAGCAATGCCATAAGGGCAGGACCCAAGGAGAATTCACCCCGCCCCGCTTTTATCGAGAGATCACGAAGATAGGCGCCGGCAGATTTGATATGTCCCGACCGCTGCAGAATGCAAGCCATTGTTACAGCTGCGTTTTCTTGTCCCATCATCCGGCAGGCATCCTGGTAGGCTCTGGGACTGATACCCAGCATCGAACGCACCACGACGGCAGCGGACATCAGATCTCGCCAGTTGTTGATGATACCCAACGGGCCGTAAGAGCCAATTTCCGGGCAAGCCTTCAGCACCAGATCGAGGGGAAAGACCTGCATGGTTTCCCTGTCGAGCTTCTGTTGCGATTTTTCGGCCAGCTCTTTTTCAACGCTTGCTTCAGATTCAGAGATGGATTCTGGATTTGAATTCTGTATGTGGCGCTCACTATGAGCATCATTGGTGCTATAATTCGAGCTTTTTACCTGCATTTCCAAAAGGTTGATGATTTCGCTCCGTAGGAGCTCCATATCGCGGAGGATCGAAACGATTTCTGCCGTTTTGGGAGCGCGCGGAATACGATCGAGGAGCTGAGCAAAGCACTCTTCGATGAACGTCCAGTTGCCTGTAGCCCCTTCTTCGATTGCCGCTGTAATCAGCTTGCGAATGTCGCGCCGGCAGATCGTAAGGGTTTCTTTGGCACGGCGAAGAGCAAAGCGGTCCGCGACCACCTGCTGTGCCATACCAGCCAGTTCGTCAGCCCGCCAAAGAAGCGGGGAAATATCGAAGCCGAATGCGCTTTCGATCGCGCCGGCCCTGTCCTTTCTCGCATAACGCTTGCCGTTGGCGCTGTCCCGCCGAAGAATAAGGCCAGCTTCGACGAGAAGGGCGAGATGCCTGCGAAGCGTTGCGCCGGCGATGCCGTGAGCCCGCAATGTCAGTTGTGCGTTGGAGGGAAAGACGACGAGCTGAGCATCCCGGCGAAGCTCGTTATCGGGGTAAAAGCTCAACAAGGCATTGAGCACCGCCAGGCTGCGATCTTGCAATCCCAACAGTTCTCGCGCCTCGGAAGCGTCGCGAAAGACTTTCCATTTGTCGGCCGACGCGGCCCGACCTGCCTCGGCCGCCGCAATTTGCCGCCGCACCAAGGCAAGCGCCACCGACCGCCGCCCAAAAGGCGTCGTTACACTTCCATTCTCCATTTCTTTCACCTTCAAACAGGCAAAAGAAATCCGCTCACCGAAAACGGTGCCAAAAACTCTTGACTAGGATTCGAGGAAATGCGATTCTTCAGTTGCTACATTGAAGAGAAGGCTTCCACGACGGCAACGTTTGGGGGGCCTTTTTCTTTTGCTGGGCTTCCTTTCCAATCAAAAAAGCCTGACAGCTGTCAGGAATTAGGGTTGCTTTGCCGGCGAGAGAAGCGCTCGACCAGGTCGGGCAGTTCCTCCTCGACGAATTTTATGAATTCCGTACCCAGTGCTCCTTCTGCCGAAATTCGAACCTCTTTCGGCAAGATCATGCAGGCACCGAACCTTGTTCCCGACGCGTCGGAAATAGGAATTTGCGTGTTGTGCGGAGTGGAGCGCGGTTTGACCGCATTCAGCGCCAGCTGAAATCGCTCGTCCGATGTTTCGTGATCCTTGCGCGTTCCGGACAGAATTGAACGCACGGCCGGCAATGCGTCCGGCTGTGCGGAAATCGTCCTGGCCAATTCCAGCCATCGCGGCCGGCCGATCTTGGGCGCTCTCCCGATCGATTCGATCACGTCTGCGGGGATTGTCCGATAGACGTTGCGCATTCGCGCAAGCTCCGCATCCTCGATCGAGAGCGCCGCATAAATATGCCGCGCCTTGATCCCGGCATCGTCCATGCGTGCGGCAAAGAGGGCGCGTTCGATCCAGGTCAGATCTTGCCGGCTGGCATTTTCGATCCCCTGCGCAAGGACAAGATCGAGATCGGATATCTCGACTTCTATGGCGCGGACGGCGCGGCCAAGTTCAAGGGCCGCACGCCATCTGCGATGGCCGTAGATGACCTGATAGCGATCGCTCGAAGATGGATGCCGACGGACCTGGATAGGAACCTTCTGGCCTTCTTCTTCGATGGATCGCTTGAATCTCTCGAATTCATGGAGATCGTCATCCGGCAGACGGTCCGGATAGGGGGAGGGATCGATGATATGGGGATCGAGGTCCTGAATCCAGCCGCCACCGGATTCGACGATCGCCCGCAGCCGATCGCGTTCGGCCCGTATATCGCCGATGGCGCGATGCGCAGCACCGATGACGCCCGCTCCAACACGACCGGGCTGCGCCGGGGCAGGGGCGGGCGAAGGCTGACTGCCGACTGTTTCCTCACCTTCCAGCTCGGCGGAAAGAAGGCCGAAACTGGCGACGATGGATTTTCTCGGACTTTTGCTCATCCTCGCCCCCAGCTTGAATTGATGAGATGCACGATCGCTTCATTGACCGCGTCGACCGACTCGCGGGCGCGCTTATGCGTATCGCGACCGATCTGGCCCATTTCGAGTTCGTAGATCGAGCGCTTGGCAAGCCCCGCAGCCTCGACTGCGGTGCTTTCTATCGCGGTCGGCAAAAGAACGTCGGAGCCGAAAAGATGGCGCAACAGCGCCACGACCTGTGACTGGGGCGCATCGTTCGGATCGTGCCGCGTAACCAGATAACGAATGAAATCCTGATCGAGCTGGGCGCCGCTCTCGTTGAGGACACTGATCAGGTCGCCCATCATGAGCAGAAACTGGCTCATCGACGCGACATCGAGCATGGCAGGATGGACCGTGATGATCATGCTCGTGGCCGCATAGATCGCACTCAGCGTCAGGAAGCCGAGCGACGGAGGCGTGTCCAGGATGATCACGTCGTAATCCGACTCGATCTCCGTCAGCGCCAGTTTCAGGCGCTCGAAGAAGATGGCGCCGGAGCCCGATTTCTGGGCCAGAACACGAGGGGTCTCATGTTCGTACTCCATCACTTCCAGATTGCCGGGAATAAGGTCGATACCATCGAAGTAGGTCTTGCGGATGATATCGCGAATCGGGCGCCGCTCGGATGCTTCATATCGCAATGCCGCATAGATGGTTTCATTGGCGCCGACGTCGATTTCCGGCTGCGCGCCGAACATCGCCGAAAGCGATGCCTGCGGATCGAGGTCGAGGGCGAGGACGCGATAGCCGTGCAACGCAAGATAGTGTGCGAGATGGACGCAGGTGGTCGTCTTGGCGCTGCCGCCTTTAAAATTGGCGATCGCCAGGATCTGCAGATGCTCGCCCGGGCGGCGGCGCGGCAGGAAGCGAAGGGCGTCCGCCGGCTTCTGTTTGGCAAAGAGCTCGCGCAATTCATTGATCTGGGCGAGCGTGTAGACGCGGTGATTGTTCTCCAGGCGGCTCGGTGTCGGCCCTCTTCCTTCGCTCGACATCAGCTTCAAGGTCGAATCCGGGATCGATGTCAGCTTGGACACTTCGTTTGTCAGGAACTGGCGAAGCATCTTTTCAGACTTCGGCGGATACATCCGCGTTCTGAGCTGCTGGAGCTGCCCCGACAATATCGTCGCATGGCGCGCAATTTTGCTGCCTGCGTTTTCCTTGGAAGGAGCTATCGTCTCCGCGCGGTTTGCTATCGCCAT